>CAXXWN010000001.1:0-9848 GCA_963664805.2 Pseudomonadales bacterium
CAAGAGGAGCACACCGCACATGAGCAAGGATAATATGGTTTCCCTGGCGGCGCCAGCGTCTGGCGTCCTTTTGTCAAAGCAAAGCAGAAATGTCCCCTTTTCTCCAAAGCAGAGATGTCCCCTTCGGCCTTGCGCGCAGGGAGCGTAGCGACCGGAGCGCAAGGCCGCGCCGCGGCTAGCCGGCGGCCGCCCCCGCGCCGGTCTTGAGCGAACGCCGCCAGGGGTGGTCCGGCGGCGGCTTCCAGTCCGGCCGGGACCGCTGCCGCGCCTTGGCCCTGTCCACCCGCGACCGCACGCTCTTCCCGTCCTCGACCGGCAGCGGCGTCCCGCCCTCGGCAAGCAGTCTGACCGGCAACTCGCGTCCGTCGCGCAGCACGGTCACCGCGCCGTCCCAGCCCTTGCACACCGTCACCGTGGCGCCCCGCAGCCGGTAGCCCCGGCCTTGCCCGGTCACCTGGTAGGTGTTCCCCTCGAAGCTGATCGACAGGTTCTTCGTCAGCTTGCGCCCGTGCTGCTCGCACAGGATCAGGTCCAGTTCCCGGGCATCGTGCAGCACCGCCCGGTGCGCGTCCGCCGGGTTGCGCGCCGCCACGCCGAAACGCCGGTTGTAGTCCGCCATGAACGTCGGCAGGTAGGCGTTCCCCGCCTCGATGCCGCAGATGCCCCGCAGCCGCATCTCCTTCACCAGCCGGTCCTGCAACGTCTTGTTGGCCCGCTCGACCCGGCCCTTGGCCTGCGGACTGCCGGCATGGACCGGCGCGATGTCCAGCGTCCCCAGCGCCCGCCCGAACTGTGTCAACTCGTCCTCCCGGTCCCGCAAGTTCACCCGGAATATGCTGTGGCGGTCCGAGTAGTACGCCACCGGACGCCCGTGGGCCGCCAGATGCGCCCGCGTCGTCTCCATGTAGGCCTCGGTCGTCTCCGCCGGCCAGAACCCCATCGCCAGCAATCGCGACGTCGCGTCGTCCACGTACACGATCAGTGCGCACCGTGGCCCCCGGTCCTCGAACCAGTCGTGCGGCGAACCGTCGATCTGCACCAGATCGCCCAGGCAATCCCGGCGCGGCCGGCTCGGATGCACTTGCACATCACGCCGCGCCTTCGGCCGCCACAGCCCGTCTTCGATCATCCAGCCCCGCAGCGTCTCCGCCGACAGCTTGAAACCGTGCGCCTCCACCAGCTTCTCGCAAGCGAAGGTCGGACCGAAATCCGGGTAGCGCTCACGAACCAGGTCCAGCGCCGCACGGCGCACCGCCGGGTCGATCGCGTTGTTCGGCCGCTTGCCCCGCCGGCCCGACACCAGACCCGCCGCGCCGCGCTCCCGGTAGCGCGCCGTCAGGCGCTTCACCTGGCGCACGCTCAACCCGAGCCGCAACGCCGCCTCCCGCTGCGTCAGGCGCTTCTCCACCACATCACGGATCACGCCCGCCCGATCCGACTCCCGCATGCTCAACAGCACCTCCGCGCTCGACAAGACAACCCCTCCTCACAGAAAAAGGGGACACTTTAGCTTTGCGCAAAGGGGACATTACTGCTTTGGGCTAACAGGAATTTGGGACGATTCGTTCCATAATGGGCCGAAAGTCGATTTCAAATCGCTTCGAACGCACTTATTCTTGCCGCAACCACTCGGACTCGTATTGATCCATCATTTCCATCGCCTTGCCGCCTCCCCTCACGACACAGGTTAGGGGGTCCTCGGCGAGCACCACGGACAGGCCGGTTTCTTCGGAGATCATCAAGTCAAGGCCTTTCAGCAAGGCGCCGCCGCCGGTGAGCACGATGCCGGTCTGGGCGATGTCGGAGGCTAGCTCGGGCGGGGATTGTTCCAACGCGCTTCGCACCGCGTGCACGATCGCCGCCAGCGGTTCACGCAAGGCTTCAAGTATTTCGTCACCGCGCAAGGTGAACGACCGTGGAATGCCTTCGGCGAGATTGCGTCCCCGGACGTCGATTTCCTTGATCTCCGGTTCCGCGGTCAAATAGGCGTAGCCGATTTCCTGCTTGATGCGTTCGGCGGTCGCGGTTCCGATCAGGTTGCTGTAATTGCGACGCACATGGGCGACGATGGAGTCGTCGAAACGATCGCCGCCGACCAGCACGGATTCGGCGTAGACCACACCGTTCAGGGAAATGATGGCGATCTCGGTGGTGCCGCCGCCGACATCGACCACCATCGAGCCTCTGGCCTGCTCCACCGGCAAACCGGCGCCGATCGCCGCTGCCATGGGCTCTTCGATCAATTGCACTTTGCGCGCGCCGGCGCTGAGCACGGATTCGCGAATCGCCCGGCGCTCGACTTGGGTGGCCTTGCATGGCACGCAGACCAGCACGCGGGGACTTGGCGGGAAGAAGAAATTCTCGTGCACCTTGTTAATGAAATATTGCAACATTTTCTCGGTGACTTGGAAATCCGCGATAACGCCGTCCTTCATCGGCCGGATCGCGACGATGTTTCCGGGCGTGCGGCCCAGCATGTGTTTCGCTTCCTTGCCGACGGCGGTAACCGATTTCTGCCCACCCTGATCGCGAATCGCCACCACCGAAGGTTCGTCGAGCACGATTCCCTTGTCGCGGGCGTAAATGAGGGTGTTGGCGGTGCCGAGATCGATTGCCAGATCGTTGGAAAAAAATCCCCTGATTCTTTTGAACATTTACTATTCCCAGTTCCGGTTCGAAGAATGCGGCGGGCGGCGCCCGAACCTGACGCGGATGCCAATCGCGGGAATTATGAAGCTTTTTGAGCGAAGCTTCCAATGCAACTAGCGGTTTTGTCGGGTCAACTGCGAATTGGCCGCGATTCCAGTATAATCGCGCCTTCACATACCCGCCCAACGCGCTTTCGTGGAAAAGTCCGAAATCGACAAAATCGCCGCGCTCGCGCGCTTGCGCGTCAGTCCCGCAGAGGCGGACGAGGTAACCACCCGCATCGGCGAGATCTTGGCGATGATCGACCGCATGCTGGCGGTTGACACCAGCGGTGTCGAACCGCTCGCGCATCCGCTCGACGCCGCGCAGCGCCTGCGCGCCGACGAAGTCACCGAAGCGAACCGCGCGGACGAACTGTTGCCCTTGGCGCCATCGAGTCGGGACGGCCTGTTCCTCGTCCCCAAAGTGATCGAATAGCGTCGGGCGAATTCAATGTTGAACCGGAGCGTCACCGAACTTTCGGCCGCGTTGTCGAACGGCGCGGTTTCCAGTGTCGAGTTGACGCGGGCCTGCTTGGAACGCATAGAGCGGCTGAATCCAGCTCTGAACGCGTTCATCACCGTCTGCGCGGAGTCGGCGCTGGCCCAGGCGGCGGCGGCCGACCGTGCCCGCGCGGAAGGCGACGAACGGCCGCTGCTCGGCATGCCCTTGGCCCACAAGGACATCTTTTGCACCAGGGACACCCATACGACTTGCGGCTCGCGCATGCTGCGGGATTTCCTGCCGCCTTACGACGCCGCCGTGGTGGAGAAACTGCGGCGGGCCGGGACCGTCATGCTCGGCAAGACCAACATGGACGAATTCGCCATGGGTTCGTCCAATGAAACGAGTTACTTCGGCGCGGTTGGCAATCCCCACGATCCCGACCGGGTTCCGGGCGGTTCCTCGGGCGGGTCGGCGGCCGCTGTCGCGGCGGGGCTTTGCCCCATGGCCACGGGCACCGATACCGGCGGTTCGATCCGCCAGCCGGCGTCTTTCTGCGGCATTACGGGATTCAAGCCGAGTTACGGCAGGGTGTCGCGCTGGGGCATGATCGCTTTCGCTTCCAGTCTCGACCAAGCGGGGACGCTGACCCGATCCGCTGCCGACGCGGCCTTGATGATGCGGGCGATGGCCGGACTCGACCCACGCGATTCGACCAGTGTCGACCGGCCCGTGCACGACTACGCCGGTGAACTGGACAAACCCCTGGACGGCTTGCGGGTGGGTGTCCCGAGGCCGCATTTCGCGGCGGGCCTCAATCCAGCGGTCGAACGGGGAGTCCGCGCGGCGCTGGCGGAATTCGAACGGGCGGGCGCGAGTCTGATCGATATCGACCTGCCCAACAACCATCTTTCGGTGCCGGCCTATTACGTGGTCGCGCCGGCCGAGGCCTCGGCCAACTTGTCGCGTTACGACGGCGTGCGTTACGGCTATCGCTGCGAGAACCCGGCCGACCTCGAAGACCTTTACACGCGCACGCGCAGCGAAGGCTTCGGCGCCGAAGTCAAACGGCGCATCCTGGTCGGCACCTATGCGCTCTCGGCCGGCTATTACGACGCCTATTACCGCAAGGCCCAGCGCGTCCGGCGGCTGATCCGGCAAGACTTCATCGACGCGTTCGAACGGGTGGACGTGATCGCCGGACCCACCTCGCCGCATGTGGCTTTTCCCCATGGCGCCAAGGCCGATCCGGTGGAAATGTATCTCGAAGACATCTTCACCATCGCCGTCAACCTAGCCGGCCTGCCCGGCATTTCGGTTCCCGCGGGCTTCGAGGGCGGCCTGCCCTTCGGCTTGCAGATCATCGGGCCGGACTTCGGCGAGGCGCGCGTCCTGAACGCGGCCCACCGGTTCCAACAATTGACCGACTGGCACACGCGGCTGCCCGATTCCAACCGCCTTAGCCTTAGGGGCGGAGACGGGGGGGAGTTGAGATGGAATGGGAGGCGGTCATCGGACTTGAAGTCCATGTGCAATTATCGACCAAGTCGAAGTTGTTCTCGGGAACCTCGACGGCTTTCGGCGCGGCGCCCAATACCCAGGCGAATATTTACGATCTGGCCATGCCGGGCACCTTGCCGGTGTTGAACGGCGAGGCCCTGCGCATGGCGGTTCGCTTCGGACTCGCCATCGATGCCGAGATCGTCGGACGCGCGGTTTTCGACCGCAAAAACTACTTTTATCCCGATTTACCGAAAGGTTATCAAACGAGTCAACTGGATTATCCCGTCGTCGGCCGCGGTTCGATCGCCATCAACCTCGAAGACGGCGCCGAAAAGCGCATCGGCGTAACCAGGGCGCACATGGAAGAGGATGCGGGCAAGTCCGCTGCACGAGGAATTCGCCGACGCGAGCGGCATCGACCTGAACCGCGCCGGCACACCGCTGCTCGAGATCGTCTCGGAGCCGGACCTGCGCAACGCGAAAGAGGCGGTCGCCTATCTGAAGAAGTTGCACTCCATCGTGCGCTATCTCGATATCTCCGACGGCGACATGTCCCAGGGTTCGATGCGTTGCGACGCCAATGTTTCGATCCGGCGTCCAGGCGCGGAACTCGGCACCCGCACCGAAATCAAGAACGTCAATTCCTTCCGTTTCGTGGAAAAGGCGATCAATTTCGAAATCCGCCGCCAGCGGGACGTACTCGAAGACGGCGGCACGATCACGCAGGAAACCCGGCACTACGACTCGGTTCGCGACGAGACCCGCCCCATGCGCGGCAAGGAAGTCGCCAACGACTATCGCTACTTCCCCGAGCCGGACTTGCTGCCTGTTGAAATCGGCGAGGACTTGATCGAACGGATCCGTTCGGAACTGCCGGAATTGCCCGATGCCCGCAAGAGGCGGTTCGCGGACGAATACGATTTGTCGGCTTACGATGCCGGTGTGCTCACCGCCAGCCGGGAGATGGCGGATTATTTCGAGCGGGTGGCGCGCGGTTGCGGCGGACGCCAAGTTGGCCGCGAACTGGGTTTCCGTGGAATTGCGGGCGCTGCTGAACCGGGAGAATCTCGACATCGCCGACTCGCCGGTAAGCGCCGGCAGCTTGGCCGAGCTGATCCTGCGCATCGGGGACAAAACGATTTCCGGCAAAATCGCGAAAACCGTGTTTGAACAACTTGTGGCTGGTTCCGGGAACGTGGATGAGATCATTGAGCGGCAAGGTCTGCGCCAAGTCACCGACGCCGGCGAAATCGAAAAGCTCGTCGACCGGGTCATAGTCGAAAACGCGGCGCAGGCGCGGCAATTCCGCGACGGCAAACAGCAAGTGCTCGGCTACCTCGTCGGACAGGCGATGAAGTTGTCGCGCGGCAAGGCCAACCCGGCCCAGGTCAACGAATTGCTGCGCGACAAATTGCAGTCATAGCCCGAATTGGCGGAGTCGATCTTGAAAGCAGGCAAGAAGCCGCGGCGCGGAACGCACCCAGATCGCCACCCGCGACGAGGAGTGGTCCGACGAGCGCCTGAAAGGTTATCTCGAATTGCTGCCGCCGACCGGCATGCCGCGCGATTACGCCATTCTGCTAAAGGCCTACCGCGGCATGACCACCGAACTGTTCGCGCGTTTCATCCCATTCTTCATCGAAGCCGGCAACAACATCAACGCCGAACTGAGCGACGGCGGCACCTTCCTCGACCACGTCTCCGAACACCGCAAATCAACGGAATACGCCGCCATCCTCGAACGCGCCGGCGCCAAATCGGGAAACATGGATTAATTGCGCCTTGGTTCCGTCCGCCATGCGCTCAGCAATAGATGTCCAGTTTGCCGGAAGTCTCCGAAAATCCGCGGAAATCCCGATCCTGAGTGACAAGCCCATGCACGAGATTTCAAGCGCGCTCGCAAGCTGTATCGCGTCCGGGGTTCGGAGCCGGGTCGCGCCCCGAATTTGCGCCGCCCGGTATGCGATCACCGGCGTCAAGTCAACGACGCGCCAAACCGGCGGCGAGGTCAGCGCCTCGCGGCAAGTCTCGGCGAGTTCTTTGTTTCCCTGCCGCAAAGGTCCGGTTAAAACCTCGACCAATGAAACCGTGGTAATCGCCAGTTCGTAGTCTCCGGCTTCCGCCCCGGCAAAGATATCCTCATACCGGGCGGAGAATTCGGGATGATCCTCAAGGTAGTAGATGATGGGCGCACTGTCCACGAGCAACCGGCCCCGGCTCGGCAGGTCGCCTATATCGCGCATCACCATCGGCGCTCGTCTTCGATGTAATCGGCAATGTCGCCGTACAACCCTTCCGCCGAACCGCGCAATGAAGCAAGGCGCTTCACGTCGTTCTGCTGCAGATGAGACAGGGGAACAATCGCGGCGCAGGGAACGCCCCGTTTCCGTATGATGGTGACCAGTCCCTCGGTTCGGGCCCGATCAAGCAGTTCCGGCAATTTTTTTCGCGCTTCCTCGGCGCCTGTTTGGTGCACTCGGGAATTCTCCTGTACTGTTCGTACAGTTTACTTCCAGTCGGTCACATACGCAACATTCTGCCGCCAAACACCACCAAGTATTCTCTGAAAAATTCCCTCTATGGAATTTTTCTCGTGATCAAAACAAATCCATGGTTTTGTTTTGATCACGGATTCAATGGCTTACTCCAGCCACGGAGCACAGCTCCGTGTCGTTCCGGCTACGCTCGAAGCCGCGCTTCGAAAGCGCTTGCCTCCACCCATCGAATCCGGCGGCGCATCCCTGTGCCGCGGGAAGGCCACAACTTAAGCGGAGCCTCCCCAAAGCACATCTCCCCGCGACCGCGGTCAATGCCGCCTATTCGATGATTTTGGAGACCACGCCGGCGCCCACCGTGCGGCCGCCTTCGCGGATCGCGAAACGCAGGCCCTCGTCCATCGCGATCGGCGCAATCAACTCCACGTCCATCTTCACGTTGTCGCCCGGCATCACCATCTCCACGTCGCCAGGCAACTCCACGTTCCCCGTCACGTCCGTCGTGCGGAAATAAAACTGCGGACGGTAACCCTTGAAGAACGGCGTGTGGCGACCGCCCTCCTCCTTCGTCAGTATGTACACCTCGGCCTCGAACTTCGTGTGCGGCGTGATCGAACCGGGCTCGGCCAACACCTGGCCGCGCTCCACCTCCTCGCGCTTCGTGCCGCGCAGCAGCACCCCGACGTTCTCCCCGGCGCGGCCCTCGTCCAGCAGCTTGCGGAACATCTCCACGCCCGTGCACGTCGTCTTGTCGGTCTCCTTGATGCCGACAATCTCCACCTCCCCGCCAACCTTGATCACGCCCCGCTCGATCCGGCCCGTCACCACCGTGCCACGGCCCGATATCGAAAACACATCCTCGATCGGCATCAGATACGGCTTGTCAACCTCCCGCTCCGGCACCGGTATGTAACTGTCCAGCGCCTCCACCAGCTTCTCCACCGAACCCACTCCCTGCTCCGAATCATCACCCTCCAGCGCCTTCAACGCCGAACCAATCACGATCGGCGTGTCGTCCCCCGGAAACTCGAAGGTGTCCAGCAACTCCCGCACCTCCATCTCCACCAACTCCAGCAACTCCCCGTCGTCCACCATGTCCGACTTGTTCATGTACACGACGATATAAGGCACACCAACCTGACGCGCCAGCAGAATGTGCTCCCGCGTCTGCGGCATCGGACCGTCCGCCGCCGAAACCACCAGCACCGCGCCGTCCATCTGCGCCGCCCCCGTGATCATGTTCTTCACATAGTCCGCGTGGCCCGGACAGTCCACGTGCGCGTAATGCCGGTTCGGCGAATCGTACTCCACGTGCGAGGTCGCGATCGTGATGCCCCGCTCCCGCTCCTCGGGCGCGTTGTCGATCTCGTCGAACGCCTTCGCCGAGCCGCCGTAGCGCTCCGCGCAAATCTTCGTCAGCGCCGCCGTCAGCGTCGTCTTGCCATGGTCCACATGGCCAATCGTGCCCACGTTCACGTGTACCTTCGTTCTCTCGAATTTTTCCTTCGCCATTGGTGACTGCCCCTACCTTGCTTTCAATTGTCAAAAAACATCGATTTCCGGGAATGCCGTTCCCGCGCCATGGCCATACCATAAATGGTGCTCACATCCGGAGTCGAACCGGAGACCTCTTCATTACCAATGAAGTGCTCTACCTCCTGAGCTATGCGAGCCAGTCTTGCGCGGATATCCGGATGCTGATTCATACTAATCTGGAGCGGGTAGCGGGAATCGAACCCGCGCGACCAGCTTGGAAGGCTGGGGTTCTACCTCTGAACTATACCCGCCTTCTGGAAACAACTCCGTCCCGCACGAGTTTCCAGTTGGTGGAGGGGGGTGGATTTGAACCACCGAAGCTTACGCGTCAGATTTACAGTCTGATCCCTTTGGCCACTCGGGAACCCCTCCCAGAAGAGCCCCAACCGGGGACCTTCAGCCGACGGCTCTCACAGGAACGCGGCATTCTAGTGGAAATGATCTGCGTGTGCAAATGTTTGACACGGATTTTCCGCGCCCGTCAATTCGGGACTTTGGGCAGCAAAATCAGGCCATCGCGGGATGTCTTCAAGGTGTTCCACATGGCGCCGCAAGCGCACTTCGGGGATGTCGCCGGGCTGCGCGATGTAAACCGTCGCTTCGATGTTTTCGCCGATGGCGGAGGCCGCGAACTCGCTGGCCTCGAAAATGTCGGCGAAACCGTGGACGAAGAAACAGACTTGTTCGGCTTCTTCGCGCAGCCGCGCCAGCTCGGCTTCCCGCGCCTCGCTCACGAGTCGCAGTCCTTCGTTGCCCGGCGACCGCGGCTCGGGCGCGACGGGCAATTCGGGCGGACGCAACCAGCTCCATCCGAAATACACGATGTTCAACAAAAGCAGAAAGACTGCTATGTAGCGCAATTTCCGTCCCTCCGGTATCAATTCCGAAAAGCGAGCGCGAGACCGTCGAGGACGAGGTCGGGGACGGTCGCGACGTCGAGTTCCAACTCTCTTTCCAGCAAGGCGGCGTCGCCGCCGGTCAGGATCAGCATGGGTTTCTCCGCTTCCCGCTCGAAGCGCCCGAGGGCCGCGCGCACCGCGCTTAGCAACATGAACAATGTGCCGTTGCGGACTGCTGCGCCGCTGTCGTTGCCAGGCGCGGCGGACTCGCTCCCATCCGCCGGAGGCAGTCGGATCGTCGTGTCCCGCGCAAGCGCCGCCCGCGACATTTCCAGCCCGGGCA